>NZ_CP051204.2:7792500-7795000 GCF_012516375.2 Chitinophaga oryzae | reverse complement strand
CCCAAACCGGGTCGAAGCAATTCTACCCGGGGTTGTAGGACTGCTTTTAGAAAGTCAGATCAAGCTGAATCATCTGGAAAGATGAGCCGTAGCAGGTGATAGCCCTGTAGGCGCAAATTCTGGCGGACGTGCAGTATCCTGAGTAGCGCGGGACCAGAGGAATCCTGTGTGAAACTGTCAGTACCATCTGATAAGGCTAAATACTCCTTAGATACCGATAGTGAACCAGTACCGTAAGGGAAAGGTGAAAAGTACTCCGAACAGGAGAGTGAAATAGTTCCTGAAACCGTGCGCTTACAAGCGGTCGGAGCCAGTAATGGTGACGGCGTGCCTTTTGCATAATGAGCCTACGAGTTACTCCTCACTGGCAAGGTTAAGGTCTTCAGTACCGGAGCCGCAGCGAAAGCGAGTTCTAACAGAGCGCTTAGTCAGTGGGGGTAGACGCGAAACTTTGTGATCTATCCATGGGCAGGATGAAGGTTAGGTAAAACTAACTGGAGGTCCGAACTCATTAGCGTTGAAAAGCTATGGGATGACCTGTGGATAGGGGTGAAAGGCCAATCAAACTGAGAGATAGCTCGTTCTCCCCGAAATGTTTTTAGGAACAGCCTTGGATATAGACGTGTTATAGAGGTAGAGCTACTAATTGGGCTAGGGGGCTTCACCGCCTACCAAACCCTAATAAACTCCGAATGCTATAACATAATCTCCAGGAGTGAGGCTGTGGGCGCTAAGGTCCATGGCCGAGAGGGAAATAACCCAGACTAACAGCTAAGGTCCCTAATCGTATGTTAAGTTGAACAAACGCGGTTCAAATCCTAAAACAGCCAGGATGTTGGCTTGGAAGCAGCCATTCATTTAAAGAGTGCGTAACAGCTCACTGGTCGAGGGTTTGGGCACGGAAAATAATCGGGCATCAAACATACAACCGAAGCTTTAGGCCTCATACTTAGGTATGAGACGGTAGGGGAGCATTCTAAACTGCATCGAAGGTGTGTCGCGAGGCATGCTGGAGCGTTTAGAAAAGAAAATGTAGGCATAAGTAACGATAAATAAGATGAAAAATCTTATCGCCGTAAGACTAAGGGTTCCTGATCAACGCTAATCGGATCAGGGTTAGTCGGGTCCTTAGGCAAAGCCGAGAGGCGTAGCTGATGGCAAACTGGTGAATATTCCAGTACCTGTTATAAATTCGATGGAGTAACGGAGTAGTGAAAGGACTGCGCACTTACGGAATAGTGCGTTAAAGGGTGTAGGTATACCGACTGTAGGTAAATCCGCAGATGGTGCTGAACCTGATAGTACAGCAAAGCTTCGGCAGCGCTGATAATGTCCCTAATCAGACTTCCAAGAAAAACTTCTAAGGTTCGTTTATGACAGCCCGTACCGTAAACCGACACAGGTAGTCGAGATGAGTATTCTCAGGCGCTCGAGTGATCCGTGGTAAAGGAACTAGGCAAATTGACGCTGTAACTTCGGGATAAAGCGTACCACAGCAATGTGGTCTCAGTAAAATGGTACAACCAACTGTTTAACAAAAACACAGGGCCCTGCAAAATCGAAAGATGACGTATAGAGCCTGATACCTGCCCGGTGCTGGAAGGTTAAGGAAGGATGTTCGGAGTAATCCAAAGCTTCTGACTGAAGCCCCAGTAAACGGCGGCCGTAACTATAACGGTCCTAAGGTAGCGAAATTCCTTGTCGGGTAAGTTCCGACCTGCACGAATGGTCTAATGAGTTGTACACTGTCTCTACCACGAGCTCGGTGAAATTGTAGTATCGGTGAAGATGCCGGTTAATCGCAACGGGACGGAAAGACCCCGTGAACCTTCACTACAACTTAACATTGATTTTGAATGCCAGATGTGTAGGATAGTTGGGAGACTGTGAAGCAGCTTCGCCAGGAGTTGTGGAGTCATCGTTGAAATACCAACCTTCTGTTATTTAGAGTCTAATCCCTGTAAGGGGAGACATTGTTTGGTGGGTAGTTTGACTGGGGTGGTCGCCTCCTAAAAGGTAACGGAGGCTCGCAAAGGTACCCTCAGTACGGTTGGTAATCGTACGCAGAGCGCATTAGTATAAGGGTGCTTGACTGTGAGGCAAACAAGCCGAGCAGGTGCGAAAGCAGGCTAAAGTGATCCGGTGGTTCTGTATGGAAGGGCCATCGCTCAAAGGATAAAAGGTACTCCGGGGATAACAGGCTGATCTCACCCAAGAGCTCATATCGACGGTGAGGTTTGGCACCTCGATGTCGGTTCGTCACATCCTGGGGCTGGAGAAGGTCCCAAGGGTTCGGCTGTTCGCCGATTAAAGTGGCACGTGAACTGGGTTCAGAACGTCGCAAGACAGTTCGGTCCCTATCTGTTGTGATCGTTAGTAAATTGAGGAGACATGACCTTAGTACGAGAGGACCGGGTCGTACGTACCGCTGGTGTATCTGTTGTGCCGCCAGGTGCAGTGCAGAGTAGCTATGTACGGACAGGATAAACGCTGAAAGCAT
>NZ_CP051204.2:7782500-7787500 GCF_012516375.2 Chitinophaga oryzae | reverse complement strand
GAAATACCAACCTTCTGTTATTTAGAGTCTAATCCCTGTAAGGGGAGACATTGTTTGGTGGGTAGTTTGACTGGGGTGGTCGCCTCCTAAAAGGTAACGGAGGCTCGCAAAGGTACCCTCAGTACGGTTGGTAATCGTACGCAGAGCGCATTAGTATAAGGGTGCTTGACTGTGAGGCAAACAAGCCGAGCAGGTGCGAAAGCAGGCTAAAGTGATCCGGTGGTTCTGTATGGAAGGGCCATCGCTCAAAGGATAAAAGGTACTCCGGGGATAACAGGCTGATCTCACCCAAGAGCTCATATCGACGGTGAGGTTTGGCACCTCGATGTCGGTTCGTCACATCCTGGGGCTGGAGAAGGTCCCAAGGGTTCGGCTGTTCGCCGATTAAAGTGGCACGTGAACTGGGTTCAGAACGTCGCAAGACAGTTCGGTCCCTATCTGTTGTGATCGTTAGTAAATTGAGGAGACATGACCTTAGTACGAGAGGACCGGGTCGTACGTACCGCTGGTGTATCTGTTGTGCCGCCAGGTGCAGTGCAGAGTAGCTATGTACGGACAGGATAAACGCTGAAAGCATCTAAGCGTGAAACCTGCTTCAAGATGAGTTTACTTTTAAGGGCCGTCGCAGACTACGACGTTGATAGGTTACAGGTGTAAAGGTGGTAACATCACAGCCGAGTAATACTAATTGCCCGTAAGCTTTAATTTTATTTATTACTGCAAAAGTTCGTATACAACTTTCCCGATATGTTATCTTATTGCGTGCTGCAAGGATAAGGTGATCACTCACCTGCTTCCTTACGACGGGAGACCGTCAACAGCCAAAGATCTTATGGTGGTTATGCCAAGGGTGTTCACCTCTTCCCATTCCGAACAGAGAAGTTAAGCCCCTTATGGCCGATGGTACTGCACTATCATGCGGGAGAGTAGGTAGCTGCCATATTTATTAAGAAAGGTCCTGGTGACAAGCCAGGACCTTTTTCTTTCTATAAAGTAGAAGCTCTTCTCTTCTTAAAATCATCAGATGGCTCTTGTAAACAGAGCAGATCGATTACCTCCACAGTATACCAGGTGTATACATCTTCGTAGGTCCGTTACCGTGGACCAGCTGAAAACGAAAAAATAAATAGCAATTAAGTTGAAATAATTTTTGCTGCGAATGATAAAGATCCTATCTTTGCCATCCGCTCCGAAAAAGCGCTGTTCTTTGTTTGAATAAAGGGTTGATTATCATCAGATTAATACTGCTTTTCCTAATAGATAAGTCATTAAAACTGAGATAATTAAATATAAAAAACTTCAAAAAAGTTTTGGTGATAATGAAAAGAATCACTACCTTTGCAACCCCAACGCAAACGACGCGAAACGGACACAAAAGTTCTTTAAAAAATAACAAAAAAGATGTACGGCCAAACGGGCCACAGAGATCGGATCTCACACATCAGCAATGACTAGCAATAGTCTAAGCTCTTTGACATATTGGGAAATGCAAGTTGTATACGGATAGTAATATCTGAATACGAAAATATTTAAAGCGAATAAGGGCGCATGGTGGATGCCTAGGATCTAAGAGGCGACGAAGGACGTGGTAAGCTGCGATAAGCTACGGGGAGCTGCAAACGAGCATTACATCCGTAGATTTCCGAATGGGACAACCCGGTACACTGAAGGTGTATCACTCGAAAGAGAGCCAACGCAGGGAACTGAAACATCTAAGTACCTGCAGGAAAAGAAAATAATAATGATTCCCCAAGTAGTGGCGAGCGAACAGGGAAGAGCCCAAACCGGGTCGAAGCAATTCTACCCGGGGTTGTAGGACTGCTTTTAGAAAGTCAGATCAAGCTGAATCATCTGGAAAGATGAGCCGTAGCAGGTGATAGCCCTGTAGGCGCAAATTCTGGCGGACGTGCAGTATCCTGAGTAGCGCGGGACCAGAGGAATCCTGTGTGAAACTGTCAGTACCATCTGATAAGGCTAAATACTCCTTAGATACCGATAGTGAACCAGTACCGTAAGGGAAAGGTGAAAAGTACTCCGAACAGGAGAGTGAAATAGTTCCTGAAACCGTGCGCTTACAAGCGGTCGGAGCCAGTAATGGTGACGGCGTGCCTTTTGCATAATGAGCCTACGAGTTACTCCTCACTGGCGAGGTTAAGGTCTTCAGTACCGGAGCCGCAGCGAAAGCGAGTTCTAACAGAGCGCTTAGTCAGTGGGGGTAGACGCGAAACTTTGTGATCTATCCATGGGCAGGATGAAGGTTAGGTAAAACTAACTGGAGGTCCGAACTCATTAGCGTTGAAAAGCTATGGGATGACCTGTGGATAGGGGTGAAAGGCCAATCAAACTGAGAGATAGCTCGTTCTCCCCGAAATGTTTTTAGGAACAGCCTTGGATATAGACGTGTTATAGAGGTAGAGCTACTAATTGGGCTAGGGGGCTTCACCGCCTACCAAACCCTAATAAACTCCGAATGCTATAACATAATCTCCAGGAGTGAGGCTGTGGGCGCTAAGGTCCATGGCCGAGAGGGAAATAACCCAGACTAACAGCTAAGGTCCCTAATCGTATGTTAAGTTGAACAAACGCGGTTCAAATCCTAAAACAGCCAGGATGTTGGCTTGGAAGCAGCCATTCATTTAAAGAGTGCGTAACAGCTCACTGGTCGAGGGTTTGGGCACGGAAAATAATCGGGCATCAAACATACAACCGAAGCTTTAGGCCTAGTATTTAGGTACTAGACGGTAGGGGAGCATTCTAAACTGCATCGAAGGTGTGTCGCGAGGCATGCTGGAGCGTTTAGAAAAGAAAATGTAGGCATAAGTAACGATAAATAAGATGAAAAATCTTATCGCCGTAAGACTAAGGGTTCCTGATCAACGCTAATCGGATCAGGGTTAGTCGGGTCCTTAGGCAAAGCCGAGAGGCGTAGCTGATGGCAAACTGGTGAATATTCCAGTACCTGTTATAAATTCGATGGAGTAACGGAGTAGTGAAAGGACTGCGCACTTACGGAATAGTGCGTTAAAGGGTGTAGGTATACTGACTGTAGGTAAATCCGCAGATGGTGCTGAACCTGATAGTACAGCAAAGCTTCGGCAGCGCTGATAATGTCCCTAATCAGACTTCCAAGAAAAACTTCTAAGGTTCGTTTATGACAGCCCGTACCGTAAACCGACACAGGTAGTCGAGATGAGTATTCTCAGGCGCTCGAGTGATCCGTGGTAAAGGAACTAGGCAAATTGACGCTGTAACTTCGGGATAAAGCGTACCACAGCAATGTGGTCTCAGTAAAATGGTACAACCAACTGTTTAACAAAAACACAGGGCCCTGCAAAATCGAAAGATGACGTATAGAGCCTGATACCTGCCCGGTGCTGGAAGGTTAAGGAAGGATGTTCGGAGCAATCCAAAGCTTCTGACTGAAGCCCCAGTAAACGGCGGCCGTAACTATAACGGTCCTAAGGTAGCGAAATTCCTTGTCGGGTAAGTTCCGACCTGCACGAATGGTCTAATGAGTTGTACACTGTCTCTACCACGAGCTCGGTGAAATTGTAGTATCGGTGAAGATGCCGGTTAATCGCAACGGGACGGAAAGACCCCGTGAACCTTCACTACAACTTAACATTGATTTTGAATGCCAGATGTGTAGGATAGTTGGGAGACTGTGAAGCAGCTTCGCCAGGAGTTGTGGAGTCATCGTTGAAATACCAACCTTCTGTTATTTAGAGTCTAATCCCTGTAAGGGGAGACATTGTTTGGTGGGTAGTTTGACTGGGGTGGTCGCCTCCTAAAAGGTAACGGAGGCTCGCAAAGGTACCCTCAGTACGGTTGGTAATCGTACGCAGAGCGCATTAGTATAAGGGTGCTTGACTGTGAGGCAAACAAGCCGAGCAGGTGCGAAAGCAGGCTAAAGTGATCCGGTGGTTCTGTATGGAAGGGCCATCGCTCAAAGGATAAAAGGTACTCCGGGGATAACAGGCTGATCTCACCCAAGAGCTCATATCGACGGTGAGGTTTGGCACCTCGATGTCGGTTCGTCACATCCTGGGGCTGGAGAAGGTCCCAAGGGTTCGGCTGTTCGCCGATTAAAGTGGCACGTGAACTGGGTTCAGAACGTCGCAAGACAGTTCGGTCCCTATCTGTTGTGATCGTTAGTAAATTGAGGAGACATGACCTTAGTACGAGAGGACCGGGTCGTACGTACCGCTGGTGTATCTGTTGTGCCGCCAGGTGCAGTGCAGAGTAGCTATGTACGGACAGGATAAACGCTGAAAGCATCTAAGCGTGAAACCTGCTTCAAGATGAGTTTACTTTTAAGGGCCGTCGCAGACTACGACGTTGATAGGTTACAGGTGTAAAGGTGGTAACATCACAGCCGAGTAATACTAATTGCCCGTAAGCTTTAATTTTATTTATTACTGCAAAAGTTCGTATACAACTTTCCCGATATGTTATCTTATTGCGTGCTGCAAGGATAAGGTGAAAACTCACCTGCTTCCTTACGACGGGAGACCGTCACAGCCAAAGATCTTATGGTGGTTATGCCAAGGGTGTTCACCTCTTCCCATTCCGAACAGAGAAGTTAAGCCCCTTATGGCCGATGGTACTGCACTATCATGCGGGAGAGTAGGTAGCTGCCATATTTATTAAGAAAGGTCCTGGTGACAAGCCAGGACCTTTTTCTTTCTATAAAGTAGAAGCTCTTCTCTTCTTAAAATCATCAGATGGCTCTTATAGTAGAGCTGATCTTCAAAAGATCGCTTTCACAGCGTATCACGGCTCTCCGGGCACAGACATAAGGTCTACCGGTGTTGCGATTATCTTCCTTGGTCCCGGTTTCACCGGCGGCCGCCCGACTACCTCCGGTTCCTTGCTTTGGACCATTCATTTGAAATACTGCACCAGCAATTAAAGTTGAAATAATTTTTTGCTGCGAACGATAAAGATACTATCTTTGCCGTCCGCTCTTGAAAAAGCGCCGTTCTTTGTAAAAATAAGGG
>NZ_CP051204.2:7777500-7780000 GCF_012516375.2 Chitinophaga oryzae | reverse complement strand
AGCGCGGGACCAGAGGAATCCTGTGTGAAACTGTCAGTACCATCTGATAAGGCTAAATACTCCTTAGATACCGATAGTGAACCAGTACCGTAAGGGAAAGGTGAAAAGTACTCCGAACAGGAGAGTGAAATAGTTCCTGAAACCGTGCGCTTACAAGCGGTCGGAGCCAGTAATGGTGACGGCGTGCCTTTTGCATAATGAGCCTACGAGTTACTCCTCACTGGCGAGGTTAAGGTCTTCAGTACCGGAGCCGCAGCGAAAGCGAGTTCTAACAGAGCGCTTAGTCAGTGGGGGTAGACGCGAAACTTTGTGATCTATCCATGGGCAGGATGAAGGTTAGGTAAAACTAACTGGAGGTCCGAACTCATTAGCGTTGAAAAGCTATGGGATGACCTGTGGATAGGGGTGAAAGGCCAATCAAACTGAGAGATAGCTCGTTCTCCCCGAAATGTTTTTAGGAACAGCCTTGGATATAGACGTGTTATAGAGGTAGAGCTACTAATTGGGCTAGGGGGCTTCACCGCCTACCAAACCCTAATAAACTCCGAATGCTATAACATAATCTCCAGGAGTGAGGCTGTGGGCGCTAAGGTCCATGGCCGAGAGGGAAATAACCCAGACTAACAGCTAAGGTCCCTAATCGTATGTTAAGTTGAACAAACGCGGTTCAAATCCTAAAACAGCCAGGATGTTGGCTTGGAAGCAGCCATTCATTTAAAGAGTGCGTAACAGCTCACTGGTCGAGGGTTTGGGCACGGAAAATAATCGGGCATCAAACATACAACCGAAGCTTTAGGCCTAGTATTTAGGTACTAGACGGTAGGGGAGCATTCTAAACTGCATCGAAGGTGTGTCGCGAGGCATGCTGGAGCGTTTAGAAAAGAAAATGTAGGCATAAGTAACGATAAATAAGATGAAAAATCTTATCGCCGTAAGACTAAGGGTTCCTGATCAACGCTAATCGGATCAGGGTTAGTCGGGTCCTTAGGCAAAGCCGAGAGGCGTAGCTGATGGCAAACTGGTGAATATTCCAGTACCTGTTATAAATTCGATGGAGTAACGGAGTAGTGAAAGGACTGCGCACTTACGGAATAGTGCGTTAAAGGGTGTAGGTATACCGACTGTAGGTAAATCCGCAGATGGTGCTGAACCTGATAGTACAGCAAAGCTTCGGCAGCGCTGATAATGTCCCTAATCAGACTTCCAAGAAAAACTTCTAAGGTTCGTTTATGACAGCCCGTACCGTAAACCGACACAGGTAGTCGAGATGAGTATTCTCAGGCGCTCGAGTGATCCGTGGTAAAGGAACTAGGCAAATTGACGCTGTAACTTCGGGATAAAGCGTACCACAGCAATGTGGTCTCAGTAAAATGGTACAACCAACTGTTTAACAAAAACACAGGGCCCTGCAAAATCGAAAGATGACGTATAGAGCCTGATACCTGCCCGGTGCTGGAAGGTTAAGGAAGGATGTTCGGAGTAATCCAAAGCTTCTGACTGAAGCCCCAGTAAACGGCGGCCGTAACTATAACGGTCCTAAGGTAGCGAAATTCCTTGTCGGGTAAGTTCCGACCTGCACGAATGGTCTAATGAGTTGTACACTGTCTCTACCACGAGCTCGGTGAAATTGTAGTATCGGTGAAGATGCCGGTTAATCGCAACGGGACGGAAAGACCCCGTGAACCTTCACTACAACTTAACATTGATTTTGAATGCCAGATGTGTAGGATAGTTGGGAGACTGTGAAGCAGCTTCGCCAGGAGTTGTGGAGTCATCGTTGAAATACCAACCTTCTGTTATTTAGAGTCTAATCCCTGTAAGGGGAGACATTGTTTGGTGGGTAGTTTGACTGGGGTGGTCGCCTCCTAAAAGGTAACGGAGGCTCGCAAAGGTACCCTCAGTACGGTTGGTAATCGTACGCAGAGCGCATTAGTATAAGGGTGCTTGACTGTGAGGCAAACAAGCCGAGCAGGTGCGAAAGCAGGCTAAAGTGATCCGGTGGTTCTGTATGGAAGGGCCATCGCTCAAAGGATAAAAGGTACTCCGGGGATAACAGGCTGATCTCACCCAAGAGCTCATATCGACGGTGAGGTTTGGCACCTCGATGTCGGTTCGTCACATCCTGGGGCTGGAGAAGGTCCCAAGGGTTCGGCTGTTCGCCGATTAAAGTGGCACGTGAACTGGGTTCAGAACGTCGCAAGACAGTTCGGTCCCTATCTGTTGTGATCGTTAGTAAATTGAGGAGACATGACCTTAGTACGAGAGGACCGGGTCGTACGTACCGCTGGTGTATCTGTTGTGCCGCCAGGTGCAGTGCAGAGTAGCTATGTACGGACAGGATAAACGCTGAAAGCATCTAAGCGTGAAACCTGCTTCAAGATGAGTTTACTTTTAAGGGCCGTCGCAGACTACGACGTTGATAGGTTACAGGTGTAAAGGTGGTAACATCACAGCCGAGTAATACTAATTGCCCGTAAGCTTTAATTTTATTTATTACTGC